>NZ_BBSK01000108.1:0-12469 GCF_001319805.1 Burkholderia sp. E168m22 | reverse complement strand
GGCGGCGCTCGCATTCGCGCTCGGCGTGATTTCAGGGTCGATGTGCTGGGCGACGGTGGCGGCGCTCGGCATCTCGGCCGCGCTGCTCGCGTGGTCGAAGCTGCTGGTCGCGATCAAGGTGTTCGGCGGGCTGTACCTGCTGTGGCTCGCGTTCAAGTCGGGCCGCACGGCGCTGGCGGGGCCGCCGGCGGCAGCGGCGAACGCGGCGCGCGAGCAGCGGCTGTCGCGCTTCTACGTGCGCGGCGCGATGCTGCACCTGACCAATCCGAAGGCGATTCTCGTGTGGGTGTCGATCGTCGCGCTGTCGTCGAACGGCGCGGGCGGCGCGCATGGCGCCGTCGTGCCGGGCTGTCTGGCGATCGGCTGCCTGGTGTTCGGCGGCTATGCGCTGGTGTTCTCGATGGACGGGGCGCGCCGGTTGTATGTGCGCGGCCGGCGCGCGATGGAAGCGTGTCTGGCCGTCGTGTTCGGCGTGGCGGGCGTTCGGCTGCTGGTGACGAACGTCTAGCCCGCGCAGCGTGTGCCGGAAGCGCTCCGCCGCATTAGCGTGCGACGGAGGCTCCGGTATCAGTCAAGCCGGCTTCAGAAAATGAAGCCCGTATTGATGAACTTCGAGTGGTGATCCGACACGATCGAGTCGAGCAGCTGCTTGCTGCTGTCGGTCTGCTTCGCCGCGACCATCGAGCGGATCGAGAACGCGCGCAGCGCGTCGCTCACCGACAGCGTACCTTCCGCCGAATCCTTGCGTCCCGCGAACGGGAACACGTCGGGCCCGCGCTGGCACTGGCAGTTGATGTTCACGCGGCACACCTGGTTCACGAGCGGATCGACGAGCGCGCCGATCTGCGCCGGATCGGAACCGAAGATGCTGACCTGCTGGCCGTGCTCCGACGTCGTCACGTAGTCGAGCGCGGTTTCCACGTCGTCGAACGGCGCGACCGGAATGATCGGCCCGAACTGCTCCTCGCGGTACAGCTTCATCCCTTCGGACACCGGATACACGACGGCCGGGTAGAACAGCGTCTTGCTGAATTCGCCGCCCTGATGGTTGACGACCTGTGCGCCTTTCGCCTTCGCGTCATCGATCGCGTCGGTCATGTACGCGGTGCGATGCATGCCGGGCAGCGGCGTGATGCTGACGCCCTTTTCCCACGGCATGCCGATCTTCAACTGTTCGAGCGCGGCGGTGAAGCGCTTCAGGAATTCGTCGACGATCGAACGATGCACGAGCAGCATCTTCAGCGCGGTACAGCGCTGGCCGTTGAACGACAGCGCGCCGAGCAGGCACTCCTTCACGGTGAGGTCGAGATCGGCGTCGGGCAGCACGATCGCCGCGTTCTTCGCGTCGAGGCCGAGGATCGCGCGCAGCCGGTGCGACTTCGGGTGCTGCTTCTTCAGGTGATCGGCCACCTTGCTCGAGCCGATCAGCGCGAGCACGTTGATCTTGCCCGACGCGAGCATGTGCGGCACGACCACCGCGCCCGGCGCATAGATCGTGTTGATCACGCCCTTCGGGAACGCATCGCGGAACGCTTCCAGCAGCGGCTCGAACAGCAGCGTGCCGTACTGCGGCGGCTTGAACACCACGGTGTTGCCCATCAGCAGCGCGGGGATCAGCGTCGCGAAGGTTTCGTTCAGCGGATAGTTGTACGGGCCCATGCACAGCACGACGCCGAGCGGCGTGCGGCGGATCTGGCCGATCGTGCCTTCCGCGATCACGAAGCGCGAGTTCGCGTTGTCGAGCTCCTTCAGCGCGTCGATCGTCTGCGTCATGTACGTGACGGTGCGGTCGAATTCCTTCTGCGAATCGGCAAGGCTCTTGCCGATCTCCCACATGATCAGGTTCACGACGAGTTCGCGCTGCGCGACCATTCGCTTGATGAAGTCCTGCATGCACGCGATGCGCTGCTCGACCTTCATCGTCGGCCACTCGCCGCGGCCGGCGTCGTACGCGCGCACGGCGGCGTCGAGCGCCGCGTCGCTTTCCGTTTCGCCCATCACCGGGTAGCTGCCGATCTCGACCTGCTCGACGCTGCCGTCCGCCTGCCGCACGCACACGGGCGACAGCACGGTCTTGGTTGCGCCGTCCCACGGGCGCAATTCGCCGTCGACGAGCGACACGCGCTGGTGGATCGGCGAAGCCAGCCGGAATTCGGCGGGAATCTCTTGCAAGGCGGGAAACAGGTGCTGCAGGGAGGCGGAATCGGGCATGACGGTCTCGTTTGACGGGGTGTCCGGGAAGGACGGGCGATGCGAATCCTGAGCGGAATGATCCTCGATCCTGAATCGGCATCATGACGCGCACGCGGCTGCTCGTCACGCACGAACATGGCCGATTCAATGAATGGAACCAGTTCCATTTAAAAGGAACGCCGCAATGAATGCAACCTGGGTGCTATCGCGTCGAAATGACCGTAAGCATTTGGAAAGATTGTTGCCGAATCGCCGGTATAACAGCCATGGTGCAACCGCAAACGTTTTACTTCGGCTGAATTGAGCGGATAATGGCCCGACGCGGTGAGGAAAAAAATGCAGTGAACCTGAGAGCAGACGTAGTGAAGAACAGAAGAAGATCCGCCGCGCCGCCGATACGAGGTCGGCTGCCCGGAGCGCCGGGTCGGGGTTGCCCGGTCCGGCGCGCACCGGACATTCGCAGCGGGCCACACGCGTCGCTTCCCATCCTCGTCTTCCTGATTGCTTTCCCGTCCTGTCTTTAGAAGGTATCGCGCGAACATTGTGCGTGTGCGGTATTTCGTCGATCATGTCGGCGCGCGACAGCGCCACGAATACACACAACGATACTGAGAGCGTTCATGCGGTCGAGAACGAAAAAAGCCGCTACCGTGCTGGCACGGGGGGTGGCGTGCCTGTGCGCCGGAATGGCGTTGTCCAGTGCAAGCTACGCGCTGGAAGGCAAGGAATGGAAGCTGATGGTCGCCATGGGCGACTACGCGGCGGATAAAACCCCGCGGAACCTGGCGCGCGTCAGCGCGCTGCTCAAGCAGGGCGCGCGTCCGTATGACAAGACGGCGAAGCAGCGCTACGCGATGCCGGATGCCGAACTCACGCCGATGGGGCTGGCCGTCGTCAGCCAGGTGCCGGACGTCGTTGCACTGTTCATCGCGTCCGGCGTTGCGATCAACATGCCGATGTCGCCCAAGGGCTGGACGTTGCTGACGTACGCGATCAGCAACGCGACGCTCGGCGAACTCAAGCCCGACCAGCTCGAAACGATCCGCCTGCTGATCGGCGCGGGCGCGAACGTCAACGCGATCGCACCGAGCGGCGAGCCGCCGCTGGCGATGGCCGCGAATGCGTATACCCCGTCGCCCGAGCTCGTCCGGATGCTGTTGAAGTCTGGCGCCGATGCCCGCGCCACCGATCCGAATGGATACACGGTGCTGACCGGACGCGCGGCATCCGATCTCGACATCCTCAAGCTGCTGGTCGACGCCGGCGCCGATCCGTACGCGCATGCGAAGACCGGACAGACGCCGCTCAGCTTCGTGTGCGAGCGACGCTACGAACTGGACGGTCAGCCCGACCCGACCGCGGCCGAGCGCATCGCGATCCTGCATGAACCCGGCACGCCGATCGAGCCGCGGCTGGGCGAGCAACGCGTCCGCTGGGGCGAGACGCCGTTGCTGCGCGCGGCGATCGTGCACAACCCTGACTGCGTGAAGGCGCTTCTCGATGCCGGCGCGGATCCGGATGCGCCCGCGCTGATCGGCGCGGGTAAGGATGACGCCACCGGCAGCGTGCGCGAAGCGGTCGCGCGCGGCGCGAAGGCGACGCCCGACGTGTACGACCGCAGGGCCGTCGCGCTGATCGAAGCAGCCCCACGCAAATAACCGTCAGGCCGTGCACGTCGTGCGCCGTCGTGTTGCCCGTGGGGCGGACACGGGGCGCGTGCGTGCAGGGCCGTCGTGTTCCGCCGGCGCGCGAGCGCCAACTTTTTCAAAACACTGTTCAACCACGGAGAAACCACGCAATGAAACGAATCGCACTTGCCGCCCTCGCGCTGACGATCGTCTCGGGCGCCATGGCCGCGAAAGGCGAGCTCAAGGTATCGGCCGCGCAGATGATCGAGGCCTATACGGGTTCGGGCGGCGACAAGTATTTCGACCAGCCGGTCGCGCTGACGGGCACGCTGCTCGGTCTCGAGAAGGGCTTCACAGGCAAGACGCTCGCGGAGATCGGCGAAGACGTGGATGCCGATCAGGCGGTGCGCGCGTCGTTCGTCGATGCGGCGGCCGAACAGAAGGCGCAGCGGCTGGTCGGCAAGCGCGTCACGCTGCATTGCGTGGGCGACTTTGCATCGGGGATCGCGACCGTTCGCGATTGCCGCCTGAAGTAAGACCCGGCGTCGACGGGCCGCGCCGGCCCGTCGACGCGCCGGCGGGATGTCGCAATGGCTCGCGTCATTCGACGTCCTCGTCGTCTTCCTCATCGGCCTCTTCGTATCGCACTCCGGCGCCGCATACGCGCTCGCCAGGTCGGCTTGCCGTCGTGGATCGCGCCCGAAGTGCATGTCCTCGAACGACGCATCCCAAGCAGCCCTTCGATCCATACGGTCATAACACACCGCGCCCGCTCAATTTCTTTCTATTTCTTTACGAAATCCGCGCGTCGATGCGCAAAACTGAAAGTTATTCGTCAGGAATCCGCAGTGTTAGCCGGAGGTACGTTGCACGAAGGCGACATGTTGGAAATTGATTAATAACGCGAATCATTCTCGTTTAATATTTCGCTCCATTACGAGCCGTGACGCGTCGCAACGGCGTTTTCGTGCCGGGCATGCCGGCCGGGGCGACGAGGCGATTCTCTGTGCGCCGTCCGTTGTGCGTAGACACGCGTTCGCCTGTCGAGTCGCCGGCTGATGACCTTGCGTCGGCCGCACGCGTTTGCGCTCACCATTTTCCCTCTGCCTTTACTTCAACGATGAAATTCAACAAGAGCGCGTGCCACGTCCTTCTGATCGCCTCGTCGCTTGCCGGCACACGCGCCGCCTGCGCGCAGGCGGCCGACGCCGCGGCGACCCTGCCCGCGATTTCCGTCAACGCGGCCGCCGAGCATGCGTCGTACGACGGCGGCCATTCGCGCGCGGCGACCAAGACCGACATGTCGCTGATGGACGTGCCGCAGACCGTGAACGTCGTGCCGCACGCGGTGATCGAGGATCAGAACGCGACGTCGCTGCAGGACGCGTTGCGCAACGTGCCGGGCGTCGGCTTCTCGGTCGGCGACGGTCAGCGCGACCAGATCACGATCCGCGGCTTCAACAGCATCACGGACCAGTACGTCGACGGCATTCGCGACGACGCGCTGTACTACCGCGACCTGTCGAACGTCGATCGCGTCGAGGTGTTGAAGGGGCCGGCGGCCGTGCTGTACGGACGCGGCTCGGCGGGCGGCATCGTGAATCGCGTGCTGAAGCGGCCGCTCGCGAACCCGGTGAACGACGTGGGCGTGACGCTCGGCACGCGCGGCGAGCGGCGCGGCGAATTCGACCTCGGCTGGAATGCGAACGACGCGGCGCGCTTTCGCATGACCGGCGCGGCCGAGAATTCGAACAGCTTCCGCGACCAGTTCCAGCTCAACCGGCAGGCGATCGCGCCGTCCGCGCAGTTCAAGCTCGACCGCGACACGGTACTGAACGTCGAATTCGACTACCTGCACGACCGCCGCACGTCCGACCAGGGGATCCCCGCGTATCGCGGCCGGCCGGTCGACGTGCCGATCAACACGTACTACGGGTCGGCCGACGGGGTGAACAGTTCGTACAACGACGTCTCCGCGAAAAGCGCGACGGTGTCGCTCGATCATCGCTTCAACGATTCGCTGTCGTTCCACGGCGCGATCCGCGCGTACGACTTCTCGCTCGAGCGGAAGAACTACGTGACGTACGAGCCGATCAAGACCGCCGCGCACCCGGTCGTCACGCTCGACCAGTCGACGCGCCAGCGCACCGATCACGGCATCGACGGGCTGTTCGAACTCACGCAGAAGACGTCGCTGTTCGGCATGCGCCACGAGCTGCTGTACGGGCTCGAACTGTCGCAGCAGCAGAAGTTCGACACGATCTACAGCGTGTCGAAGGTCGCGACCTACGATCTCTTCAATCCGCAGCCGGTCGTCCTGCCCGGCGTGCCGACCGGCACGCGTGCGAAGACGAACGCGTCGACCGTGGTCGGGCTCGCGGGCGTCTACGCGCAGGACCTGATCTCGCTGACCGAACACTGGAAGGTGCTTGCCGGCCTGCGCTTCGACTACCTGAACCAGATCCGCCACGACTACACGTCGTCGAACGTCAATCTCGACCGCACCGACCATGCGTGGAGCCCGCGCGTCGGCCTGATCTACGAACCGCTCGACTGGCTGACGCTGTACGGGTCGTTCAGCCAGTCGTTCTCGCCGCTGGCCGACACGCTGATCAGTTCCGGCGCGTTTACGAACGGCGCCGCGCTTGCGCCGCAGAAGACCACCGCGTATGAAGTCGGCTCACGCTTCGACCTCGGCGGCAAGGCGACGGCCAGCGTCGCGCTGTTCGACATGCGCCAGACCAACCAGCAGATCGGCGACCCGGCGAATCCCGGCTATGCGCTGCCGATCGGTACCCAGCACGTACGCGGAATGGAGCTCGGTTTCACCGGCGAGATCGCGCCTAAGTGGTCGGTGTATGCGGGTTACGCGTACCTGAACGGTACGGTGGACGGCTCCGCGCAATCGACGGCGGCCGGCCTCGCGGTATCGAGCAATACGCCGGGGCTGATGCCGCGCCACAGCGCGAACCTGTGGCTCAAGCGCGAGCTGCCGTACGGCTTCTATGCGGCGGCCGGCATGCAGTTCCAGTCGGCGCGCTACACGTCGGCGAGCGATCTCGTCACGCTGCCGTCGTTCACGGTGTTCAACCTGGGCGCCGGCTATCGCAGCAAGAAGGTCGACGTGACGCTCACGCTCGACAACCTGTTCAATCGCCGCTACTTCATCGCCGCGCACGGCAACGCGGACCTGTACAACATGCCCGGCGATCCGCGCACGCTGACCGCCACGGTGAAGTGGCACATGTAACGCACGCGGTGCGCGACGATGCGGGGCTTCCTCACGATGCCTCGCACTCGAGCGCCCATGATCCGGCTCGCGCTTGATGTGTCGAGCATGAGCGGTCGCGCCCGCGCGCTGCTGGTGAAGATTCTTTCGGCCGGCGTGCCGGCGCGGCACGCATCCGGCGCCACCGCGTCATGACACCGGTGCGACCGCGCCGTTACTCGACGTCTTCGTCATCCTCTTCATCGGCGTCTTGCACGTCGCGTTCCGGCGCTGCATACGCGCTCGCCTGTTCGAGCAGCCAGCCGCGGAACGATTCCAGCGGCTTGCTGTGGCTGAACTCGGTCGGATACACGAGGTAGTACGCCGAATCGCCGACGGTTGCCGCGTCGCACGGCACGACGAGCCCGAGCTGCTGCAACTGTTCCTCGACGAAGAACTTCGGCACGAGCGCGACGCCGAGCCCGGCCGCGGCCGCGCTGATCAGCATCGTATGCAGTTCGTAGCGCACGCCCTGCATCGTGCGGATGTCCTCGACGCCGTGCGTCTCGAACCACTGCGCCCACGCGCCGGGGCGCGTCGTCGAGTGCAGCAGCGGATACGCGAGCAGATCCTCGACGCGCTCGACCGGCCCGTTCAGCAGCGCGGGCGAGCAGATCGGCACGACTTCCTCGCCGAACAGGTAGTCGGACGACGTGCCGGGCCAGGTCGGCTTGCCGTAGTGGATCGCGGCTTCGAAGTGCGTGTCCTCGAACGAGAACAGGTCGGTGCGGCTGCCCATGTTCACGCGCACGTCGGGCGTGCGGTCGTAGAAGCTCTTGATGCGCGGGATCAGCCAGTGCGACGCGAAGGTCGGCAGCACCGCGAGTTCCAGGTAGCCGCCGCCGCTGCCGTGCGCGATGATCGACAGCGTGTCGCGGTCGAGCGTTTCGAGCGCGCGCCGCACCTGCGTGCCGTACAGCTTGCCGGCGCGCGTCAGCACGACGCGCTGCTTCACGCGCGCGAACAGCCGCACGCCGAGGCTCGCCTCCAGCGTCGCGATCTGCCGCGACACGGCGCTTTCGGTCAGGAACAGCTCCTTGGCCGCGTGCGTGAAGCTCTCGTGGCGGGCGGCGGCTTCGAAAGCCACGAGCGCGCCCATGTTGGGGATCTTGAATTTGCGCATGATGCTCGATTCGTCTGACGAACGGACCCGCACGCCGCCGGGGTGAAGCGCCAGCGAAGCGCGGCTGATAATTCCAAAAACTCATCACGTATCAATTTAATCTCGCTTTACGCCCCGCTGCAACCCTTTGAATAATGCTTGCCATGCAAGGCTTGGCGCCCGTGGGCGGCCGGCCGACGAGTGGCCGGCACGTTTGCCGGCGAGTCCCCGAGACGAGAATCCTGATGCGCAATCCGAATATCGACAGCTTGCTGACCAAGCTGCTGGGACAGGCGAAGACCGACGCCCTGTTCTCGACCCTGAACATGCCGGCCATCCTCGAAGAATGGGAAGACGGCGTCGTGACCCGCGCGGAAATTGCGCAGGCGATGAACATGGCGCTGTTCGAAGGGCTGCTCGAGCGTTCGGCGAACGGCCGCGCGTACACGGCCGAGGCGATCGAAAACGGTGGCTCGGTCTATTTCGACCACGGCGCGCTGCGCACGGTGCGCTGGCCGCACACGGGCGCACTGCCGCCGGGCGAGGCGGCGTTCACGCGCATCCTGCGTCCGCTCGGCTTCCGCCTGAACGGCCGCTACCCGCTCGACAAGCTCGGCATGACCGGCCGCGCGTATGCGCATGAAGACGCGCCGGACGAAATCGCGCAGTTCTTCGTGAGCGAACTGCATCCGGAGCGCTTCTCGAAGGAATTCCAGCAGGCCGTGACGAACGTGGTCGGCGCGTCGCGCGACCCGCTGTCGCCGGCGGCCGTCGCGCGGCTGTGGGAAGTCGAGCGCGAAGGCTGGCTGTCGCTCGAAGACGCCCATGCGCTGCTGCCGGAAATCGTCGGCGCGTTCGCGCGCCAGCACGACGTGCCGAACGAGCTCGACTACGAGACGCTGCTGATGGAATCGGCGGAAATGGCGTGGATCGCGACCGAGGGCAACGCGTTCAATCACGCGACCGACCGCGTCGCCGACGTGTTCAAGCTGTCCGACGACGAGAAGGCGAAGGGGCGGCCGATGAAGCCCGAAGTCGAACGCTCGCGCTCGGGCCGCGTGTTCCAGACGGCCTATCGCGCGGATACCGTCGAGCGCGAGTTCCGCACCCGCGACGGCGGCACGGTGAAGCGCAACGTGCCGGGTTCGTTCTACGAGTTCATCACGCGCAAGCGCACGTTCGACCAGGCGGCGCGCCGCTGGGTGACCGACCTGCGCTTCGATGCGGGCAACGCGCAGGGCATCTTCAAGATGACGGCGAACGCGGCGAAGTAAGCGCGGCGCGTCACGCACCGCACGCAAAAGAGAAGGGCCGGCGGCTGGTTTCAGCCGTCGGCCCGTTTTCATTGACGACGCGTCGTGCGCGTCAGAAGAGGTGCGTGACCAGAAAAAACAGCACCAGCAGCCCGATCGGTACGCCGAGCAGCCATGCGATCAGATATTTGCCCATGTCGTGGTCCTCCTCGTGGCCGCGACGCGGTGCGCGTCGCGGCGGGGTGAGACGACTGGCGCGTTACAGCTCGCGGTCGAACTCCTTCAACTGCTTCTCGGCTTCGTCGCGGGCGATCCCGTAACGCTCCTGGATCTTGCCGGCCAGATAATCGCGATTGCCTTCCGCGACCTGGAGGTCGTCGTCGGTCAGCTTGCCCCACTTGGCCTTCAGCTTGCCGGTGAGCTGCTTCCACTGGCCCTTGATCTTGTCTTCGTTCATGGTGTGCTCCTTTCGTAAGGGGAGAAAAGTGCGGCGCTCGGCCGCGGGGTAGCTCAGGCCTTCGCCTTCAGGCCGGATGCGTCGACGTGCTTCACGCCCTTGATCGCGCGGGTCACGGCAACGGCCTTCTTCACGGCGACCTTCGTCGGCAGCACGCCCGTCAGCGTGACGACGCCGTCCACCGTCTTCACGCTGATGTCGGTGCTCTTCACGCCGTCGGTGGTTGCGAGCTCACCTTTCACCTTGGTCGTGATCCACGTGTCGGTGACAGGCTGATTCGATTCGCTCGCCATGCCGCTGTCGGTCGACGAGGCCTGGGCATGCGCGTTCGTGAGCGGCGCGGCGGAAAGCAGGAAGGCCGCGCTGACGGCGAGCAGGGTCGAAAGGTGCGAGGTCTTGTTCATTGATGTTCTCCTTCGATTGGCGGGTTGAATCAATCAGTCGGGGAGCACGGCGCGTTCCCGTGCGGTGCCCGCGCGTTCAGCGCGCGATCGGCGTGTCGTAGCCGGGCTCGCGCGGCGGCATGTCCGGGCGCAGTACGTCGGGCGGCAGCGGTACCGGCGGGTCGGTGCCGGGCGCCGGTTCGGGCGGATGGTCCGGGGGCGGTTCGGGCCGCGTCGGATCGGGTGTCTGATGCAATTTCATCCGTGTGTCCTCCCTCTGCGGTATGAAAGGGCAGCGCATGAGCGCCGATGCAGTACCAGCGTACCGACGCGAACGCGAGCGGACATCGCGCAAATTCACCGGATCGGTTAGTGCGTTTGCACTGGGGGACGGAACAGACGGTGGGCAGGGACATGCACCACGACCCGGGCAACGCGGCGCGACAGGCGCGCTGGCCGCACCGCACCATTCGGCGGGGCACCGCACGATCACGGGCGGCGTGCGAATGTACTATTCGAGATAGTGCATTCGCGCGTGTCGCGCCGTTGCGCGGCACGCGATCATCGCCGCACGCGCCGGCCGGGGCATGTCGCTGCAACGGGCGCTCGGCCGGCGCTCATGTTGATCGCTCATGTTGACGAGAAGGGACAACGATTCGATGAACGAACCAGTAGACGAACAGGCGCTCAAGTCGCATACCGACCGGCGCCAGCTGCACCAGATCATCGCGGGGCTGACCGAGGGCGTGATCCTGATCGAGCCGGACCAGCGGATCGTCTGGGCGAACGAGGCCGCGCTCGCGATGCATGGCGTGACCGAGCTGAAGGCGCTCGGCGCGGACGTCACCGAATACCGCGAGCGATTCCGGCTGCGTTACCGGAACAATCATCCGGTGCGCGACGGCCACTATCCGATGGATCGCGTGATTGCGGGCGAGGAATTCAGCGACGTGACGGTTGAAGTCGAATCGGCCGCCGACGAGTCGGTGAGCTGGGTGCACCGCATCCGCAGCCTGGTGCTGACGAACGCGGCCGGCGCGCCCGACTGCCTGGCGCTCGTGCTGCACGACGCGACCGAATGGGCGAGCGCCGAGGAACGCTTCGAGCGAACCTTCAACGCGAATCCGGCGCCGGCCGTGATCTGCCGGCTCGACGACTTGCGCTACGTGAAGGTCAACCAGGGCTTTCTCGACATGACGGGCCACGCGCGCGACGACGTGCTCGGCCGCTCGGTGTACGAGATCGACGTGCTCGAACAGGCCGAGCGGCGCGAGCTGGCGATCGAGCGGCTCGGCGAAGGCGCGACGATCCCGCAGATGGAGGCCGTGCTCAAGCTGGCCGACGGCAGCACCAAGGCGGTGGTGGTCGCCGGGCAGCCGATCGACATGAACGGCGAGGCATGCATGCTGTTCACGTTCATGGATCTCGAGCCGCGCAAGCAGGCCGAGCGCGCGCTGATGCAAAGCGAGGAACGCTTCGCGACGGCCTTCCGGATGGCGCCGGTCGCGATGGCGATCGTCACGGCCGACCGTTTCGAGCTACTCGACGTGAACGACGGGTTTGCCGCGATGACGGGCCATGCGCAGGCCGATCTCCTTGGTAAATCCGCGGACGAGATCGGGCTGTGGGCCGAACGCGGCGCGTGGTCGCGTATCGAAGGCCGGCTCGCGGGCGACGGTCACGTGCGCAACGTGGACGTGCAGATTCGCACGCGCGACGGCGACGTGCGCGATTGCGTCGTGTCGGCCGACCCCGTCGCGATTCACGGGCGCGATTGCCTGCTGGTCGCGCTGCTCGACATCAGCGACCGCAAGCGTACCGAGATGGAGCTCGTCTATGCGATCGAGACGGCGATGCAGGACGCGTCGTGGTTCAGCCGCACGCTGATCGAGAAGCTCGCGAACGTGCGGCGCGCGAATGCGCCGGATGCGGGCGCGCAGCTGTCCGACCTGACCGCGCGCGAGCGCGACGTGTTCGACCTGCTGTGCCACGGTCTGGCCGACAAGGAAATCGCCGGCCGCCTCGGGCTGGCGCCGAACACCGTACGCAATCACGTCGCGACGATCTACGCGAAGCTCGACGTGCACAGTCGCGGCGAGGCGATCGTGTGGGCGCGCGAGCGCGGGATCGTCGGCGCGGCCGAAGCGAACGGCGCGCGCGGCGACAAGGGCGGCGCGAAGGGCAA